>NZ_JBDPMJ010000079.1:0-2191 GCF_039880665.1 Nonomuraea sp. B5E05 | reverse complement strand
GCGACCCTACCCACCGGCATTGCCGACCAAGGTGTGGATCAACCAGCCACCCGTGATCTCCGAGACCGACACCTCACCACAAAACGCGCAAGTAGCCTGACGTCTCACCGGGTTTGACAGGTTCCGGGCGGCCTTCATCAGCTCCCAGAAGACCGAGCACAACGTCGACCACGTCATCTCCTGCCGGGCGCTGGGCGTCTCGCAGTCCTGGTACTACAAGTGGAAGAACCGCATCGGCGAGGATGCGCCGACCGCCCGGCAGCGCCGGCGGATCGACCTGGACGCGGAGATCACCCGCTCGTTCGAGGCGTCCGGCGGCACCTACGGTTCGCCGCGCATCACGCGTGATCTGCATGCGGCAGGCTGGCGGGTGTCGGAGAACACGGTCGCCGCGAGGATGGTCGAGCTCGGCCTGGTCGCCCGGGTGCGGCGCACGCGGCGCGCGCTGACCCGGCAGGGCAAGCGGCCGGCCGCTCCGGATCTGGTACGACGGAAGTTCACCGCGCCCGCTGCGGACGTGCTGTGGTGCGGCGACGTGACGCAGATCGACACCGATGAGGGCAAGCTGTATCTGGCCACGGTGGAGGACCTGTTCTCCCGCAGGCTGCTCGGCTATGCCATGTCCGAGCACCACGATGCCGCCCTGACCTGCGCCTCGCTGCAGATGGCGGCGGCCACCCGGGGCGGCGACGTGGACGGGGTGATCTTCCACTCCGACCGCGGCTCGGAATACACCGCCGCCCGCTACCAGGAGCTATGCCGGCGCCTGGGCGTGGTGCAGTCCATGGAACGCGTGGGTTGCGCGCTCGACAACGCGGCCGCCGAGGCGTTCAACAGCACCCTCAAGGTCGAGCACGTGCACCGCCACCGGTTTCGCACCCGGGCCGAGGCCCGCCTGAAGATCGCCACCTGGATCGCCGACTTCTACAACACCGTTCGGCGGCACAGCGCCAACGACAGCTTGCCGCCCATCACATTCGAACGTCACATGATCGAGAAGAGACACGCCCCATCGGCCCTGCTGAGGACCGCTGTGGCATAGAACCGTCTCCACACTTTCAGGGGATTGACAGTGATGAGCAGACGCGTGTCCCCTTCGTTAGCATCACGCGCTATAAGATCAGTTAGCGGCTTGGAGTAGCGCCGTATTGCTGCTCGAACGCGGTCCCGCGCATCTGCCTCCCACTTCGGAACTGCTCGCGCCCCCGCGGGCTTCCTCGTTGCGGAGCTTACGACTTCCTTGGAGGTCTCAACCTGCTCGTTGCTGACGATCGGCTGTACGACCTGCTCACTCATGGCACCCACCTGCACATCTAGTAGTGACAAGGCAGGCTAAGCCATTTAGAAGATCAACACATTATGACATCGAGATCGATACAAAAACGACCCCATAGCGCCACTCTGGACGCGAACCCGAACCACACAAATAGCATAAATACCCTTGGCAAGCACTCCGCCGACCAGCAGGATTTCAGGAGGGTCAGCCGCCGCCAAACTAAGGAAATGCGACTGTCCGCTTTTCAGGCGGAGCAATCACCCTGCTCCGCCAATGGAGACCGAGCTCGAAGTGTCGTGTAGGGCTGTCGTCAGATGCCGCTGGTGGCTGACGTTGCTGTCAGCCCTACTGTCACTTCCCGCCTCGGCTCTCCTCCGTCAGAACAGATGTCGATTGAGGCAACCTGTGTCCAGCGGCATGGCACAGGCTTGAAGATAGATCACGCCGCCTGACCGAGGAGGTTCCCAACCCGTCCATCGTCATGGCGGCCCTGATTGACGATGCCGGTAACCGGAGGAGTGCCGTGCCGATCCCCGACTTCCAGACCTTGATGCGGCCCGTTTTGGAGATGCACTTCGATGGCGGTGACCATGAGTCCCCTGAGGTGATCGCATTCATGGCCGACCGCTTCGAGCTGAGCGCGGACGAGCGCGCGGAGATGCTGCCGTCGGGCGGGCAGAAGCTCTTCAACAATCGGATCGCATGGTCCGTCACTCACATGGCCCAAGCCGGCTTGTTGGAGCGGCCTCGTCGAGGCGTCACCCGGATCACCGACCGAGGCCGGAAAATCTTGGCCGAGCACCCGAACCGGGTGGACATGAAGGTGCTGAACCGGTTCGCGGAATACCAGGAGTTCCGTACCCGCCGGCGCAAGGCCGACAAGGCTGCGGAGGAGCCGGAGCTGTCCGCGGCGGA
>NZ_JBDPMJ010000078.1:0-2426 GCF_039880665.1 Nonomuraea sp. B5E05 | reverse complement strand
GGAGTGTGGGCGTGGAGTAGGCCGCGCGGCGCGGTTCCCTTGACGGGGCGTTTCCGCGCGGCCCCTCCCCGAACCGGACGGGCGAGTTTCCCCGCATCGCGGCTCTCCAGTGGTGCTACTGCGCGTGCGGCCGGTGGTGGATGTCGGCGTGACAACGGGCGCAGACGATCAGGGTCTTCCGTCGTCTGCTCCGCATCGCCTGCACCCATCCAGACGCGGTCGTCGGGCTGTATCGATCGAGGTCAGTGAGGCGCTTGACGTGGTGGACGGTGATCCCGTCGCGCGAGTCACATAGTTCGCAGATCCCGGCCGTCAACCGGGCGATGAGCTGGCGTCCCCGTCGCGTCGGCCATGCCCCGTCGATCAGACGGGCGTGTTTGCGGCGACGCAGCGGGATGCCTCCGAACCTGGCGGTGAACACCGTGCCCGAGGGGGTGTGCAGTTTCGCTTCGAAGCACCGTCGCTTCCCGTATGGGGTGGTGACAGTGGTCCGGTAGCGGTCGCGCATCACCCACGGCGGGCGGCGGTGCCTGGCGGCCAGGGTGGAGAACATCGACTTCTCCATGACGTAGCGGAGCTTGTTGAGCCGGTTGATGTTTCCGGCCAGCTGGTAGTACTGGACGTAGCCTCGATACTCCGAGCCGAACGCGGCGACGATGTTGTAGTCGCTGGTGCGGATCAGATCGTTGCGGATCAGGGGTTTGCCCTGGTGGCGCTGGTAGGTCCGGCATCTGGCGTCAACGGTCGCCGGTGGGACGCCGAGCGCGATGGTGCCGTTGAGTGAGCGGCCGCCCCTGGTGTGCCAGGTGTCGGCCTGCCGGGTCCAGATGTCGTAGCCGAGGAACCGCGCCTTGCGGGTGCGGGCGTGGGTGATCAAGGTCTTCTCGGTAGAGAGCTCCAGCCTCAGCTCTTCGCGCAAGAAGGCCGCGAGCTGGTTCTTGATCTGCTCGGCTTCGGCCTTGGTTCCGACGAACCCCAACAGGTGGTCGTCGGCGTAGCGGCAGTAGCGCAACCGCCGGTAGCCGGGGTCGTGCACGTCCACGCTCGGCATCGACTGCTGGATCTTGCGGAGGGCCTTGACCTTGACGCGGTCGCCCTTGCGCCTCCAGTAGCCGATGTTCGCGGTGACGTTGCCATACGCCCGGTTCTGCCGGCGTGCATTGCCGCGGGTCCAGGCCGGGACCAGCGTGTGTTCCACGAAGGTATCGAGCCGATCGAGGTAGATGTTGGACAAGATCGGCGAGACCACGCCGCCCTGTGGCGCACCGGAGTGTGTGGCGTGCCACCTCCAGTCCTCTAGGTACCCCGCCTTCAGCATGCCGTCCACCAGCGCCAAGAACCGTCCGTCATGGATGCGTTCGGCCAGGATCGCGAGCATGACCTCGTGGTCGAGGCTGCCGAAGCAGTCGGCGATGTCGCCCTCGATGAACCAGGTCGTGCCGGTCCAGGTGGAGGCGATCTCGTCGAGCGCGGTGTGACAGCCCCGTCCGGGACGGAACCCGTGCGACCTGGCCGAGAACTGCGGCTCGTAGTACGCCTCCAACAGCAGGCGCACCACCTCGCCGACCAGCTTGTCCGACCAGGACGGCAGCCCCAGCGGCCGCAGGGTCCCGTTCTTCTTGGGGATGTGCACCCGCCGGACCGGAGCGAACCGGTAACGTTCGGCCCGTAGTAGGCCGATGATCTCCCGGATCTGCTCCAGACTCATTCCGTCGGGTGTGACCCCGTCGACCCCGGGAGTCATCGCGCCGTCGTTGGCGTAGATGCGCCCGTAGGCCATCAGAAACAGCTGCTCGTTGAACAGCTGCCGATACAGCCGCGTCAGAGGCAGGCCCCGCCCGCCCCGGTCGCGCAGGACACCGAGCACCGTGTCGGCGCTCTGCATTACGCATACCTCCTCGAATTGATCGGTGTCCGCTCCACCTGTGCCCCTTCGCCCTGCGAGCGGCTCTCCCGCTCTCCTTGGCCGGGCGTTACTCCGGCGACTACTACGAGCACTCCGTCACCGCCGACCCGGTGAGGGCCGGGACGGTGATCCCACGTTCGTCTCAAACGCACGTTCAGCGCGGCTACAGGCGCCCCACTCATCTCCTTCAATGCCCTCGCTGGACATCGCTCCCGCCGCGAAGGTTGACCAGGACGAACCAGTACATCCCGGCCACGACGGGCACCGGTTCCGGGTGCCGTTCCGGTCGCAGTAAATTGCTGCCGCTGGAGATTGGGGTTCAAGCAATCAAGCCTTCGCCATACCGCGCGGGTCCCCCGACACGCCGTCCCAGGCACCTGAGCCCGGCCGCCGGTTTCCTGGCATGCTCTGGTCCCCTTCACCTTTCGGCTCCAGGTAAGCCATCGGACCCAGCAGACCTCCCTTCGAGTCTGTCCCGCCTTGGCGGGGATGCGTCAGAGCGCCTCGTGGCGCACTGGTT
>NZ_JBDPMJ010000077.1:0-2729 GCF_039880665.1 Nonomuraea sp. B5E05 | reverse complement strand
GTGTCAACACCGCTTCAAAACTGACCCCTTTCCAACGTCTGAAATCTGACCCCTGTGGTGTTGTTGGTGGTTACGGTGTGTCGCGTTCGGCGGCTGGTGTGCGTCCGAGGTCTCGGTTCTTCAGCCGGTAGCTGTCACCCTTGAGGGAAATGACCTCGGCATGATGGACGAGACGGTCGATGGCCGCGGCGGCGACGGTGTCGTCTCCGAAGACCTCGCCCCAGCGTCCGAACGGCTTGTTGCTGGTGACGATCAAGCTGGCCCGTTCGTAGCGGGCCGAGACCAGCTGGAAGAACAGGTTGGCGGCTTGGGCTTCGAAGGGGATGTAGCCGATCTCGTCCAAGATCAAAAGCGGGTAGCGGCCGAGGCGGGTGAGTTCCTCGTGGAGACGGCCGTTGGTGTGAGCGTCGCCGAGGCGGGCGACCCATTCGGCGGCGGTGGCGAACAGAACGCGATGCCCAGCCTGACAGGCACGAATGCCGATTCCTGTCGCTATGTGCGTTTTACCCGTTCCCGGTGGGCCGAGCAGGACCGCATTCTCCTTGGCCACGATGAAGTCGAGGGCGGCCAAGTGGGTGACGATCTCACGTTTGACCGACCGCTGATGATCGAAATCGAAGTCCTCGATGGTCTTCCGCGCCGGGAACCCGGCTGCTTTGACCCGGCCCTCAGCGCCGTGGGCGTCGCGGGAGGCGACCTCGCGTTGCAGGCAGGCGGCCAGGAACTCCTCATGCGTCCAGCCCTGGTCACGGGCTTGGACGGCCAGCCGGGGCACCGCCTCACGCAGCGTGGGGGCCTTCAGCACCCTGGTCAGGTAAGCGATCTCGGAGGTGACATCGCGTCCGGTCTTGGCCGTCATGATGACCTCACCTCCCGCTGGGGACCGTGACCGTGCTCACGGTCGTGCTCACGGTCGTGCGGGGTGTGGTCGAGTTCGGTCTGCCAGCGCCATCCCGGTGGCAAAGGCCGCCTGTAACGGCGCGGGTCATGCGTGCGCGTGCCGCCGTCTGGGCCCATGGCCAGGGCTTCGCCCTGGCCATGGATCGAAATCCGGAGTTCGGCGTGGACGCGGACGGGAATGCCGGCGGCGACCGCGTGGATCTTCAGCCAGGCCGCGGGCCGGGCCGGATCGTCATCTCGCACGATCGTGCTGCCCAGCACGGCGGCCAGGGCGTCCAGCATGGCCAGACGGACCAGCAGGTCAGGCGCCCCGTGCCGGCTGACCTGGATGGAGATCGAGCACTCGTCACAGGTGATCGACAGGCCGCCGGTCCCCGGCAGCCGAGCGGCTTGAAGGAGGTCAGCGGCGGTTCGCATCGCGCCCGCCAGCACGGACGCTGATCCCAGACGGGGGAAAGGGGCCGAGGAGGTGGTGTGGGAGGTCATGACGCCTCCCGCTCACCGGTGAGGTCGTCATAGACCGTCAACGCCCGTTCTTCCACCTCGACCTCGACAGCCGCGCCGGTCGCGCCGGTCATCACCTGCGGGCGGCGCTGTCCTGCGGCGAGCTTGACGGCGGCGGCCTCGGCTCGCAGCGACCGTGCCGTCGCGGCGTGCCCCGGATCGGTGAGGGTCTGATGCGGCGCCCAGGAGCGGGCGTGCTCGGCCACCAGGCGGCCCTCGCAGCGGACGGTGACGCGTTCCAGATCGGCCCGCACGTCCACACGGCGGCCGATCACGCGCGGGTCGACCGAGTAGTCACAGGTGTCCAGCCGCACCCAGTGGTCGCGCGGCAAGCGGATCTGGTTGTGCCAGCCGAGCTGGCCGGTCTCGATCGGCGGCAGCTCCAGCATCGCCGCCCGGTCAGCGGCGATCCGGTCAGCGGGCGCGCATCCCAGATGCCGCCGGTGCCGCTGGTTGACCAGGGTGAACCAGGTGCCCAGCTGGGCGTTGAAGTCATCGGGACCCGTGAAGGTGCGGCCGGGCAGGAACGAGGTCTCCAGGTAGTCGTTCATCCGCTCGACGATGCCCTTGGACTCCGGCTCCCGCGGCGGCAGGACGATCACTTTGGTGGCCAGCAGCCCACGCAGCTCGTTGAACCGTGCCGACAGCACCGGCGGGCGACCGCGCCGCCACTTGCCGACGCCGCCCTCGTTGTCCCACACCAGCGCCTTGGGGACCGCGCCGAACTCGGTCACCAGCGCCCAGGTGGCAAGCACCAGATCCTCGGCGTGCCGGGAGGGAATCATCCGGCCGACCGCCCACCGCGAGTATCCCGACACCATCACCAGCACCGGTGGCACCACGGCCAGGCCGGGCAGCACGATGTCGGGGAACCACAGGTCACACTGCGCCAGCTCGCCCGGCTCGTAGCTGGTCCGCGAGACCGGGTCCACCGGCAGATACGCCGGCCGCAGATCCCGGACCCGGTCCCGCAGCACGGTGATCGAGTTCGTCCAGCCGATCCGCTCGGCGATCACCGTCGCGGGCATCTTCGGGTCCAGCTCCAGTTGCGCCCGGATCTGCTGCTCAGCCGCGTCCACGATCGATCCGGTCGCGGCCCGCTCGTACCTGGGGACCTCGGTCGCCCGGATGGCCCGCCGTACGGTGTTCCTGGAGATCCCCAACCGTCTGGCGATCGCCTTGATCGGCACCTTCTCGGCCCGGTGCAGGTGACGGATCTCTGCCCAGTCGTCCACTGTGATCACATCCCTTTCTGTCACCTGTGGTGACGAAGGGGGTCAGTTTTCACGCGTTGTCTGGGGGTCAGTTTTCCAAGCTCGTCGACA
>NZ_JBDPMJ010000076.1:0-2986 GCF_039880665.1 Nonomuraea sp. B5E05 | reverse complement strand
CCTCCCAACTCATCGTCGATCTTCACGTAGAGTGCGGTGAGAAGGGTCTCGATGTCGTTCGTCACAAAACGATCATGGAGGCCCTTCCCCTATGCACCGCAAGCCTTCGGACTTACTCGTCTAGGTTGGCGCGCACCAGACCCGCCGGCATGGAGGCGCCGCATGCCCACCGTCGACACCCTGCGCGGTTCCGTGGACGTTGACGATCTCGGGCAGACCCTCATGCACGAGCACATCTTCGTCGTGGCCGCCGAACACCTGGACAACTACGGCAGGGGCGCGTGGTGGGACGAGGAGTTCCGGGTGGCGGACGCGGTCGGGAAGCTCAACGCGGTGGCGGCGAAGGGCGTGCGGACGCTCGTCGACCCGACGGTGTGGGGGCTTGGCCGCTACATCCCGCGCATCCAGCGGGTCGCCGAGCAGGTGCCGGGCCTGAACATCATCGTCGCCACCGGCCTCTACGCCTTCGAGGAGCTGCCGCACCAGTACGAGCACCGGGGCCCCGGCCTGTTCCTTGACGGGCCGGACCCGATGGTCGACGACTTCGTCCGCGACCTCACCGACGGCATCGCCGACACCGGCGTCAGGGCGGCGTTCCTGAAGTGCGTCGTCGAGGCCAAGGGCCTGACGCCCGGCGTCGAGCGCATCTGCCGGGCCGTCGCGCGTGCGCACGCCCGCACCGGCGCGCCGATCACCGTCCACACCAACGCGTTCACCCAGAGCGGACTTCTCGCGCTCGACCTGTTCGCCGAGGAGGGAACCGACCTGGAGAAGGTGATCGTCGGGCACGCGGGGGACAGCAACGACCTCGACTACCTCATGCGCATGGCCGACACCGGCGCGACCCTCGGAATGGACCGATTCGGGTTGGACGTCTACAACTCGACCGCGCAGCGGGTGGCCACGATCGCGGAGCTGTGCCAGCGCGGATACGCCGACCGTATGGTCCTCAGTCATGACACCGCCTGTTTCATGGACTACTTCGGCGGTGCTTGGGATGACGCCCGCGCCACGCTCGCGCCCAACTGGCGCTACGATCACATTCACGACGACGTGTTGGCCGCACTGCTCGACTCGGGTGTGACCGATGGCCAGATTGAGCAGATGCTGGTGTTCAACCCGAAGCGCTACTTCTCGTAGAGTGGTCGGATCGGGCAGGCAACGCAAGTAGGTGGAGCTGGGTGACTTCGGAGCAGGCCTTGTCGATAAGCCTCGGACTCCAGGGACCCTGTGTCATCGCGCGGTTGACGGGGGATTTCGACTTCGGCTCCGCCGCGGAGGTTCGCGACCGCGTCACCAAGGCTCTCGACCTGACCCAGCCTCCGCTGCTCGTCATCGACATGCAGGCGGTCAGCGTCTGCGACTCCTCCGGCCTGTCCGTGCTGGTCTACCTGCACAAGGCCGTCACCGCATCAGGGGGCCGGCTGCTGTTGTCGGGGCTCAACGGCCGCTGCAAGCACCTGTTCGCGATCACCGCGCTCGACAAGTTCTTCGACATCCGCAGCACGGCCGAACTGGCCATCGCCGAGCTCAACGAAGCGGGCGACCCGCCGCCTTTCACCGACTGAGTGCCGCCCAGGGGCCGTCTCCCGTGCTGTCCCTGCTCAGCGGCTGGGCATCTCCGGCATCCTTGTATAAGCCCGGCATAAAAGAATAACTGTTTCGCATCAGATCACCTTGGTGAAATGTTGCTACTTCCGGATTCTTGGTGTAATCGACTGGATACCAGTCGCTGCCACAGGGGGATGGCGACTGCATCACTGGGGGAATCATGATCAAAAGTCTGATTGGAACGTTCTTAGTCGCCGCTGCGGCTACCTCGCTCATGGCCGCGCCCGCCAGCGCGACGTCGTCCTCGGCCGGCGCGTCCGCGGTCGCGGTCGCGGTCGCCGCCAAGCCTCATCTCATTCGCGGCAAGATCTCCTTCGGCCGGTGCGGGCACACCTGCCGGGTCAAGGTCCGAATCAGGAACGTCTCGCGTACGACCGTCTTCAACGTCAGGCTCAAGGCCCGGCTCAAGGTCAACGGCAGGCACGTGGGCACGTGCTACGACAACGTCGGAACCATCAGGGCCCGTAAGACCCGCTGGGCCTCGTGCACCGTGCGGTCCAGGAGCCTCTCCCGCGCCTACAACCGGTATCTCGCCGGCAGGAGCGACTACAACCGGCACGTCTTCACCACGACCTACTACAGGTATTACCGCTAGACGACGGGCGAGGGCCGGCCGCGTCGCGGCCGGCCCTGCGGCCTACGCGGTGACGAGGAGCGCCAGCCCGATCAGCACCACGACCGGGACAAGCCACATCACGGCCTCGACAGCGAACTCCTTGTACATCGCGCGAATCTCCTTCTCCGGGGTGGCCACACGTCAATGGGCAGCATAGCCGCCCGCCGACCATGCCGAGGTCGAGCAGGTCGCCGCCGGGCTCAGGCGGTGACCGCGCCGTCGGAGGCGGAGCGGACGGTGGCCACATATTTGGTCAGCACGCCGCGTTCGACCTCGCGTTCCGGCCGTTGCCAGGCGGCGCGGCGGCGTTCCAGCTCGGTCTCGGGCACCAGCAGGTCGAGGGTGGCGGCGGCGCTGTCGATGACGATCGGGTCGCCGTCGCGCACCAGCGCGATCGGCCCACCGTGGTAGGCCTCGGGGGCCACGTGCCCGATCACCCGCCCGTGCGAGACCCCGCTGAAACGGCCGTCGGTCACGAGGGCCACCGAGGTGCCGAGGCCCCGGCCGACCAGCGGGCCGGTGATGGAGAGCATCTCGCGCATGCCGGGTCCGCCCGCCGGGCCTTCGTAGCGGACCACGATGACGTCGCCGGGCACGATGAGATCCGCCTCGATGGCGGCGATGCACGCGTTCTCGGAGTCGAAGACCTTGGCGGGGCCTTCGTGGCGGAAGTCGTCCTTGCCGCCCAGTTTGAGCACGCATCCGTCGGGGGCGAGTGAGCCGCGCAGGATGGCCAGGGCGCCGCGGGCTTTGAACGGC
>NZ_JBDPMJ010000075.1:0-3181 GCF_039880665.1 Nonomuraea sp. B5E05 | reverse complement strand
CGGCTGAAGAACCGAGACCTCGGACGCACACCAGCCGCCGAACGCGACACACCGTAACCACCAACAACACCACAGGGGTCAGATTTCAGACGTTGGAAAGGGGTCAGTTTTGAAGCGGTGTTGACACCACCCGTCAGTCACCAGCCGCTGAAGACGGGATCGCGTGCCCTCCACCTGAGCGAGCCCGCGCGTTCGCTCCCCCCTCTGTCGGATCTGTTCGTGACCGGCCCTCAGACGGTTGCGTCCGAAACGTGCCAGCACCTGCTGCTTCACCACTGCTTGGCTGGGGTGCCTGCTCGCCACGCGCACCTGCCTGAACGGGAATCATGTCCACCACCACGCTCGCCCGGCCCCGCTCGCCTCTCATCAACTGGCTGGCGGTCATCTCGCTCATGTTGGGCATCTTCGCCATCGTCACCAGCGAAATCCTGCCCATCGGCCTGCTGACCGCCATCGGCGCCGACTTCGGCATCTCCGACGGCACCACAGGGCTGACCATGACCCTGCCCGGCATCGTCGCCGCGGTCGCCGCCCCCACCGTCACACTGACCACCGCGCGCCTGGACCGCCGCGTGATGCTGTGCGTCCTCATGGCGGTGCTGGCCGTGGCCGGCGTGCTGGCCGCAGTGGCGACCTCCTACTGGGTCATGCTGATCTCCAGGGTGCTCGTCGGCCTCACCATCGGCGGCTTCTGGTCCATCGGGGCCGGGCTGGCCGGCCGCCTGATGCCGCCGCACGCCGTCGGCACCGCCACCGCTGTGATCTTCTCCGCCGTGCCACTGGGCTCCGTGCTCGGCGTACCGGCCAGCACCTTCATCGGCAACCTCGCCGGCTGGCGAACCGCCTTCCTGGTGCTGGCCGCGCTGGCTGTCCTGGTCCTGGCCGCCCTGATGATGCTGCTGCCGCCGCTGCCCGCCCACCAGGTCACCAACCCTCGCGTCCTGCTCGACCTGCTACGCACCCGGGGTGCCGCCATCGCCCTGCTAGCCACCTTCCTCATCGTCCTGGCCCACTTCGGCACCTACACCTACGTGACGCCCTTCCTCCAGGACGTCACCGGCCTGCCTCCCGCAGCCGTTAGCGCCGTCCTGCTGGCGTACGGCATCGCCGGGATCGCCGGCAACTTCCTGGCCGGCAAGGCCATCGCCACACGCCTGCGCGCCGCTTTCGTAACCTGCGGTTGCCTGATCGCGGCCACCACCCTGCTGCTGCCCTCGGTAGGCGGCACGACCGCCGGCGCCGTGGTGTTGCTCATGATCTGGGGCCTGGCCTACGGAGGAGTGCCCGTTTGCTCGCAGGCATCGTTCCTCACCGCCGCCCCTCACGTACCCGAAGCTGCCACAGTGGTCTTCACCTCCTCCTTCCAGGCGACCTTCGCCCTCGGCGCGTTCCTCGGCGGCCGCGTCGTCGACTCCTTCTCGGTCTCCACCGTGATGATCTGCGGCGGACTGACTGCTCTGCTCATGGCGGTGTCCCTATGGTCACTCCTCAAACCGCGCTGCGCCGGCGCCCTGCACCCCGCAGACGACAGGAGCCGCAGCTAAGCCGTCCAAAGCCTCGACCTCGGGAAACGATCAACCCAGGTCCGGGAAGCGATCTTCCGAGCCTTGCTTCCGTACCAGTTCAGGTTGACTCGTGAACGCCCCACTTCAGGTAGAGGGCCACGACCGCCTGCGCGAGTCCGACGGCGACGTGCCGAGGGCGCTGCGTGCGTACGACGCCCGGCCGCCCAGCGCATCGTGGCGGCGTCGCGCTGGATGACCCGCTTCGCCGTCGCCGGTCGGATGACGGGGGCACGCGACGCCCTGATGCGCCTGCTGCCCGCCTGATACCCCGGGCCACGGAGAGGGCGGGATCGGTGGGTTCGGCCACGATGCCGCCCCACTCCGGATCGCGCATCCCGTCTCCTGGGCTCCGCTCCAGGTCAAAGGCCACATCCCGTCATCAGGATGTGGCCTTTGCGTGCGGTGACTCTCACCAACGGCTGATCCAAGTGCTCACTGAGCCGTTTGGGAGATCGGGGGCCTGCGGATGTCGAACCCGGATGAAGGCCGCTCGAAGCGAGGCAGAGCCCGCGGGTGGTCGGCCCGTTTCACGTCAGGCTGGGAGCTGCTTCTCGTGCCAGGTGTAGTAAATGTAGGTGCTGCCGGGTCCGGTCAACGTGCCGTAGACCTGCCAGAAGCTGTCAGGGGCCAGCGAATAGCGGAAGATCTTGTCCCCGGGCCGGTTGTCTACGAACTTGCTCTGTGTTCCGTTGTTCCAGATCCTTACCTCGATGCTGAATGTCGAGGTGTCCGGGATGTCGAGGCAGATCTCGTAGTTGTACGCGTACGGGCCGCCGATGTTGTAGCTGCGGCCGTCGATCGCGGGCCGCTCGACGTTGGTGGGGACGTAGCTGTTCACGACCCGGGTGTACTCGCCTGCGGCGCAGTCGACTGCGGAGGTGGCTGCGGACGCGGGGCTGATGCCGGTGAGCGCGGCGCCGAGGACGCCGGTGGCGACGAGCAGGGAGATGGTGCGCTTCATGCCTCTCCTCATCCGTGCAGTGAGTCTCCAACCGAGTAGTTGAAGGATGAACTGATTCTGGCGCGGCGGCCAACTTCCGGACAAGGCGGGCAAGAACTCTTGCAATGCCGAGTCAAGCAGTGACGTTCAGTTGTTAGTCGGCGTTCGTTTGCTCACCAGACCTGTGAATGCGAGCTCGGTCAAAAAGCCTTCTGGGTCGCTTGGTAGTGGTGGAGCCGGCCATCGTTGCATGAAGCCAAATCAGGCCGGGGTTCGCTTCTCGTGCCAGGTGTAGTAGAGGAAGGTGCTGTCGGGGCCGGTCAACGTGCCGTGGACTTGCCAGAAGCTGTTGGGGGGAATGTCGTAGCGGAAGATTTTGTCCCCGGGCCGGTCGTCCGTGAACATGGTCTTCAACCCGTCGTTCAAGTCCCGTACGTTGATCGTGAACGTCGAGGTGTCCGGGATGTCGAGGCAGATCTCGTACGTGTACGCCTGCGGCCCGTTGATGTTGTACAGCAGATTGTCAATGCCGGGCCGCTCGACGTTGGTCCCGGGTTCGACGTAATTCGGGGCTCCTAGAGGGCACTGTGGCCTGAACGTGCAGGTCAGCAGCTGAGGGCGGACCTCCCGGGCCGAAACTGCCTAGAGACGCGATTTTGATGATTCGCCTGTACTG
>NZ_JBDPMJ010000074.1:0-3238 GCF_039880665.1 Nonomuraea sp. B5E05 | reverse complement strand
GCATGCGTGGAGCTTCCACCGACTCGGGAGCTTCATCTCCTACAAGGCGGCCCGGGCCGGGGTCGCCGTCATCCACGTCGACCCGTCCTACACCAGCCAGCAGTGCTCGGCCTGCGGGCACGTGGACCGGCGCAACCGGCCCGACCAGGAAACCTTCTCCTGCACGTCGTGCGGCTTCGCTGAGCACGCCGACGTCAACGCAGCCCGCAACATCGCCTCACGCGGTGAAACGGGCTGGGCAGTGAGTCACGCTGCCTGACGCGGACCAGACCGTGCACCCCATGCACGGCGAGGAGCTGTAAGCTCGGTCGTTCACAACCGAGAAGCTGACCTTCTACACCAAGGGCGCGGAGAAGGCCGCGTTCACGGTCAAGGCGCCCGGCGACGTCAGCGTCGACACGCCCGTCACCCTGACGCCGGCCAAGCGCGGGAACTGGACGAAGTGGACCGGCACGAAGTCCGCCGACGCCGGCAACCTCGGCAAGTGGGGCTGGAGAGCCTCCGCCACCGGCGACGGCGACGCGTCCCGCAGCGGGACGTTCGAGGTCGTCAAGAAGCTGCTCGACACCAAGATCGCCAATTTTGGCGCCCGCCCCGGCCGGGTCGACAAGGGCGACAGGCTCCGCTTCTCCGGCTCCCTGCGGATCGAGGACCGCGCCCGCGTGTCGGGCCAGCGGGTGGAGATCTTCTTCAAGGCCGCAGGCTCTGACCGGTGGACGTACGTCACGAGCGACAGGACCAGCCCCCACGGCCGCTTCTACGCCTCCGCCACCGCGCGAAGCTCGGGCTGGTGGCGCGCCGAGTACGACGGCGCCCGCGGCGTCAAAGGCACGGTCAGCCGCCCGGACTGGGTGACCGTCAAGCCGCCGCCCGAGAAGGCGGACACGCGGCTGATCAACGTCAACGCCTACCCCGAGCCGGTCAAGCGCGGCACTCACCTGAGGATCAGGGGTCTGCTGCAGAACGACGACGAGGGCTCCTGGGAGGGACACCAGGGCCGGGTGTCGCTGTACTTCAAGCCGCTGGGCTCGCGCTCGTGGCAGTACGTGAAGACGACCTGGTCCAGCGACAGCGGCCGCCTCTACACCAAGGCCAAGGCCTGGCGGTCGGGTCACTGGAGGTTCGTCTTCCGCGGTGACGACGACGCCTACGGCGCCACCAGAGGCTCGGACTACGTCCGCGTGCGACGGTGACCGCCTGAGATGAGGAGCGGCCTCGGGCACACCGCCCGGGGCCGCTCCAGTCTCGGCCTAGTTGGGCTGCTGGCCGGGCAGCTTGGCGTCGATGCGGACAAGAAGGGACTTGATGTCCGCGATGTCACTGTCGACGGCGTCGAATCGCCGGTCCACTGCCTCGAACCGCTCGTCCACGGACTTGAACCGGTCGTCCACGGCCGTGAAGCGCTCGTCCATGGCCTTGAACTGCTCGTCCACGGACTTGAACCGGTCGTCGATCTCACGGGCCTGCTTGCCCATGAACGCCTCGAGACGGTCGAACCGGGCCTCGTGTGAGTCGAGCCGCTGGTAGATCTTGTCGATCTGCAGCTCCATCCGCGCGGCCTTGGAGTTCACGATGGCGAAGTTGTCCGCCATTTCCGTCCTGACGTTCTGAATCTGGTCATCGAGGTCGTTGAGGCGGTCGTCCACATTCGTGAAACGGGTGTTCGCCTCCTCGCGGAACTTCTCGAGCCTGGTGAGGACGTTCTGTCCTACGACGTCCACACGATCGTGCAGCGAGCTGAAGCGTTCGGCGACGCTGGTGCCGGGCATGCCGCTGAATGTACCGTGCTCGAGCGCCGTGACCCGGGTCTCCAGGTCACGAACCTGCTCGGAAAGATCCAGCATTGCATGGGCTCCTTTCGGGGGGCGGGGCTGAAAGCGCGCGCGCATCGGGAAAGTTACCCTCCGTGAGTGGCTGACCGCAGCAGGATACGAAAATCAGTCCTACTCGGCCCGCCTGAACTGGGCGATGCCCACGCCGAGCAGCGCCGCCCCGAGCGCGGCCACGACGCCCAGCTCCAGCAGCACCGGCACCTGCTGGCCGAACCACGTCACCCCCGGGTTCAGCACCGCGTTCACCTGGGCCGGCACGTCCAGATGGGAGAAGACCGCCTGCCGCATCGGATCCACCGCGTACGTCATCGGGTTGACCACGGTCAGCACGTGCAGCCACGAAGGCAGGTTGGCCAGCGGGAACATCGCCCCCGACAGGAACATCATCGGCATGATCGCCATCTGCATCAGCCCGAAGAACGACTGCATGTTCTTCATCCGGGCGGCCAGCATCACCCCGAAGGCCGTGATCGTGAACGCCGCCAGGAACATCTCCGCCAGCAGCGTGAGGAACAGCGTGGGGGAGTAGGGCACGCCCACCAGCCCCGCCATGGCGAGGATGACGACGCCCTGCCCGGTGGCCACGATGGCGCCGCCCAGGCACTTGCCGACCACGATCGCGCCGCGCGACACGGGCGCGACGAGCATCTCCCTGAGGAATCCGAACTCGCGGTCCCACACGATGGACCCGGCGGAGAACATGCCCGTCATGATCACGGTCATGGAGATCATGCCGGGATACATGAACGTGCGGTAGTCGATCCCGGGGATCGAACCCTGCACCAGCGAGCCCAGGCCCGTGCCCATGATGAACAACCACAACACGGGCTGCATGAGCATCGACAACATGCGGGTGCGGTCGTTGGCGAACCGCAGCATCTCCCTATGGAGCACGATCTTGACGGCCCGGAGGTCGTGACCGGCGCTGCGGGCCGACACCCGGACACTGATGGTCTCTGCCGCCATGACTACCGCCTAGGCCGCATGGTACGGGCGGAGCGTGGTGGCGGTTGACCGCTGGTTCCCCTCCTCCAAGCTGTGCTCGGAGTGCGGGGCCCTGCAGGAGAAGATGCCGCTGAACGTCCGGGAGTGGATTTGTGCCTGCGGCGCGGTCCATGACCGGGACGTCAACGCGGCCAAGAACGTGCTCGCCGCTGGGCTGGCGGAGAGCTGAAACGCCTGTGGAGCGGGTGTAAGACCTCAACGAGAGTCCTCTCGGACGGGCGACCGGCTGTGAAGCAGGAAGCCTCACGGGCGACCGTGGGAATCCCCCTCGTTTACGACTCTGTTGGCCGATTCCGGTTGATGATCCCCAGTTCGGGAGGGAGGCTGGGAACACCGGGCCGCGAGAACATGGAGGAGTTCCGTCATGTCTCTGCGTCCCCAGCCCGCTCGCGACGTTCCCG
>NZ_JBDPMJ010000073.1:0-3262 GCF_039880665.1 Nonomuraea sp. B5E05 | reverse complement strand
CGCAAACGATGGACCATGCGCTGGAAGGCCCCGCTCAACGCGTTCCAGATCGCCTTCGAGGGACGCCTCACCCCGAGTAATAACTGACCACTCAACAACCAACATCAGCCGTTAAGTTGACACACCCTGCCTACGCAACCAAAGCGGGGACCGGCGATGGGGCGAAGGCCGGCCAGTCGGGAGCGGTCAGACTCCTGTGGCTAAGGAACATCAGCCGGGACGGCGCCATCACCGAATCTGACAACGACACCGATGAATGGCGGACGGGCATACTGGAGAGTCACCACCTCCAGATCGGCGACATTCTGCTCTCCGCAGTAGTCGCCGGCCGTGCCAAGGCGGCTCGCGTCGAGGAATCCCACCTGCCAGCCGCAGCCGCAGGCAGCATCCTCGTCCTCCGCCCCACCACCAACCTGTCGCAAGAACACGCTCGGTTAATCCTGGCCTTCCTGCGCTCCGATTCCGTCGCCATGCTGGCGAGAGGCGCGGTACAGCAGCACATCCCGTCCAAGGCTCTCTCCTCCCTTCGGCTGCCAGCAGCAGACCGGGCGCTCTCGGCAGCCCTGCATGACCTCGACCAGGCTGGACGGATGATGCAGCATTGGCACGCGGAAGCGGGCTCCCTCGGAGAAAAGGTCCTAGACGACGGCATCGAGGGCACGAAGGCTCGGAGGGCCATCATCCAAGCCGGTCAGCTGATTCGCATGCGCGCCGAGGCAGCAGCTCAGCTCGACAATCCGGGCTACATAGTCCGCACGCGGTACCCCTACCCCCTATCACAGCGCTGGCGGGACGTCGAAGCACGGATTAGCGCCGGAGACCGGGACCGGGCGTACAAGTCGGTCCTGGAAGCAGCGGAGGCACTACTCTGCTACAGCGCCCTGGTATCAGCTGCACTTGCAAGCGAGGCCAGCATCACCCTCAAACCCGTGGAACAACTCAAGAATAAGATCGCCAAAGGGCGCGGAGGACCAACCTTCGGAGACTGGACAAAGATCCTCCAGGGCATCTCGGGGGCCGACGGCATGAACCGGCTGAGCCCCGAACACCCCCTCCACGAATTCGCCGGCCTTCTCGAAGGCGACGAAACCTTGAAGGCCAACGAGCGCCTCTCAAATAGGAGAAACAGCAACGCGCACGGGCGGTCGAACGCCCCCGTCACCCCAGCCAGCGACCTCGACGAGGCGTTCCGTGACCTGTCGCTCCTGACTTCCCGAGCGCGCTTCCTCGCTGACCTCCCACTACTCCACATAACATCCACGAACTGGGACCGCTTCAGCCTCACCGAGACAGTCCGTTTCCGCAGGCTCATGGGGGATCACCCTGTCGTACCCACGGAGAGCACACAGCACTCGGGCCCCCGGGTGGAAGCCGACAGTCTCTATCTTTTCGATGGCGACCAGGGCCTCCATCCGCTGCGCCCCTTCCTCACATGTGAGATCTGCGAATCCTGCACGACGTGGTCGATCTTCCACGCCGACAAGGAAAACGGCGATTTGATCCAGAAGAGTCTTGAACACGGCCACTTCTACCCGTACCGGGCTAACCAGCAGGCGCTTCGGGATGCTGGTCTGATGTAGCGGCTGCCGCTGACCCGCCCCGGTGTCACAGGGTGAGATGGTTGCCGGGTACTGCAACGCTACAACGACCCCCGCTCGGCGCCTTGCCGCAGAAGAAAAGATCAACGCATCAACGGCGCTTCGCGCCAGGCCTTCACATGATCGCCTCGCAGCTCGCTGGCTCGCTGAGGCGGCGGCCATCTTCGCGCAGCAGATCGAATAGCGCGTTAGCAAGAGCTGGAGCCCGGTATCGGAACGGAACCTGTCAAACCCGGTGAGACGTCAGGCTACTTGCGCGCTTTGTGGTGAGGTGTCGGTCTCGGAGATCACGGGTGGCTGGTTGATCCACACCTTGGTCGGCAATGCCGGTGGGTAGGGTCGCCGGCCGCGGAACCGTTCCGGATGCGCCTGGAAGGCCGCGTGGAGGGTGGCGATCCGGCGGGCCTGGATGTGCACGGCGGTGCCGTCGTGCACCGAGGCGGGTGTGTGCATCGCGATCCCGGAATGACGATGCTCGTGATTGTAGTAGTGGAAGAATTGGCCGCAGAAAACGTTGGCGTCTTCGATGGATCCGAACCGTCCAGGAAATGCCGGGCAATATTTGAGGGTTTTGAACTGCGCTTCCGAGTACGGGTTGTCGTTGGACACGTGCGGCCGGGAATGCGATTGATCGATGCCGAGCAGCGCGAGCAGGCCGGTGACGGTGTTTGAGGTCATCGACGTGCCGCGGTCGGCGTGGATGGAGCGTGGCGCGACGTTATTGTTGGCGGCGATTGCGTTCTGAATGAATTCTCCTGCCAGAGTGCCGTTTTCGGTGGGCCAGATCTCCCAGTGAATGACTTTGCGGGAGAAGATGTCGATGATGACGTACAACAGATAGTAGACGCCTCGCACCGGGCCTTTCAGTTTGGTGATGTCCCACGACCACACGAGGTTGGGGCGGTCGGCCTCCAGTTCGGGTTTGCTGGTCGGAGGGCGGACGGCCTGGGCGCGCCGCTCGCCACTTTGCCCCCGTTCGCGCAGCAGGCGGTACATGGTGGCCTGCGAGCACAGGTAGACACCCTCGTCCAGCAGGATCGCCCACACCTGGCCGGGCGACTTGTCGGCGAAACGGGCAGAGTCGAGCACTGCCAGCACCTGCTCGCGTTCATCGTCGGACAGTTCGGCCGGGTGGTGAAACGGCCGGCGCGGTCCATGCACAGGCGGGCGCGGATTTCGCCGGCGGTGCACCGTGGCCCGGGATCTCCCGAACACCGCGCACGCCTTCACCGTGCCGACCGACGCCTCCAGAGCCGGGAAATACTCGTCCAGGACCCGATTCAGTTCGTGTCGGAGTCCGCGCTGCTTGAGATGTCCTGAAGCAGCGCGAATGCTTTTCCCGCAATATCCAGCGCGGTTTTGGTCTTACCCAGCTCGCCGGCTAGTTTCTCGTTGCGGGACTCGAGTTTTGCGGTATCGGCTTTGAGTTTCTTGTTCTCGGCCCGCAGCCGGGCCAGTTCCTCCGACTCGGCGCTCTTGTGCGGCCGGCCGGTCGAGGCCGGGAGTGTTCCGCTCTCAGCCTGCTTTCTCCAGTGCACGATATGGGAGTGATACAGCCGTTCCTTGCGGAGCAGTGCGCCCCGCTCAGGGCTGCCTTCGGGCAGCGCGTCGAAAGCGGCCAGGATCCGCGCCTTGTAGGCCTTGGTGAACGTCCGCCGCTTGGG
>NZ_JBDPMJ010000072.1:0-3501 GCF_039880665.1 Nonomuraea sp. B5E05 | reverse complement strand
CGGAGCCTCTGGTCTAACGGTTGATCTTGGTCGACAACCCTTCTACCAGGGGCTCTTCTACTTGTCGATCAGACCCACTCGCGCAGCATGCCCGCGACCTGCGGCTTCAGGATGGAAAACACTCACTACGTCGCCCGACTGCTGCACGACGAGCGCCGCCGGCTCGGCACCCCCAAAGGGAGCCGCGTCCTGACCCCGTTCTGGCAGGCGGTCCTGGTGCTGCGGTGGTTCCGGGGCGAACGCGACATCCCCAAGCTCGGCCGCGATCACCGCGTCTCCCGCGCCACGGCCTACCGCTACACCGCCGAAGGGATCGACGTCCTCGCAGCTCAAGCCCCTGATCTGCAGGAAGCTCTGGACCGCGCCCAAGCCGACGATCTGCCCTATGTGATCCTGGACGGCACCCTGATCCCTGCCGACCGCTGCGCCGAGCAGACCATCAGCGTCAAGGGCGAACCCATCGACGCCTGGTACTCCGGCAAGGCCCACCATCACGCCGGCAACCTCCAAGCACTCTCGGCACCCGACGGACTTCCCCTGTGGATCTCCGAGGTCGAGCCAGGCTCGGTCCATGATCTGACCGCTGCCCGTGCGCACGTGCTGGGCGCGTTGTACGCCGCAGCCGCGGCAGGCCTGCCGACCCTCGCCGACAGCGGCTACGACGGCGCCGGGATCGGTATTCACACCCCCATCAAGCAGCCCGACGATAACCAGATCCTCAGCCCGGACAACCGCACCTACAACCGGCTCCTACGCGCCCTGCGTTGTCTCGGCGAACGCGGGTTCGCCCTGCTCAAAGGCCGCTGGCGAATCCTCCAGCACATCACGCTCAGCCCCAGCGCCATCGGCGACATCGCCCGGGCGGCACTTGTCCTCACCCATTTTGAGCATGGCTACCTACCGGCCATTCGCTGAGATCACGTCAGTATGTCGGAGTGGTCGAACTGGACTGCGCCTTCATCCCGTCGCTTCCCCTTATGGTGACGCAGAAGCCCGACCACCTTTAGATTCAACTTGTAGCAATCTACCGGCCGCCCAAAAGCGAGTCGATCAGCTCGCTCAAGCGGTCTTCGCTAAGCCTGGACCGGAGGAATGTCGTATCGAGGTATAGGTCAGTTTGACCTCTTTGAGCCTCCGCATAAAAGGTTCCGAGAAAGCTTCGCGCCGCCTTTCTCTCCACATCTGGCCATTCACGAACTACTTCCACGGTCCGCCGAATGGATCCCTCTGCATTTCTGACAAGGATATAATGCGGGTGTGCAGGCAACCTCTGGAGATCAAGGTCTATCCCGCCTCTAAAATTTACATCTCGAAATGTTACTCGAGAGAAGTCGTTCCCACGATACGCATTGCCGGGCCGGTCGACCTTACCTCCTGCCACGCTTGCTTCAGCAGAGAATGTGACGCCACTCAAGACACCGCTAAAGGAGCATCCGACCATCTCCGCATCATCGAAGAGCATGTTTTCGAGGCGCACGTTTTCAAACGAGCAATATTCGAAAACAGCTCGCCCCGCATATACATTATCCCACACTGTGTTATCGAAATCACAATGTGAGTACACAGTTGCATTCACACCGAAGCCTAGGGCGGTCGACTTTACGAAGTGGGACCCTGCGAAGCTACAACCCACGAGCTCGCTGTTGCCGATGGCCACATGATCCCATCGGCCGTTATGAAATTTTCGCCCTTCGAGATGTTCTCCTTCTATGACCAACTTATCGAGTTCCACGGCTTCTCCGATACAGTCAAAGCGGCAGGTAATCTGTTATTTTCGGCAACGAACCTGGCCCTCTGTACAGTACATAGGGCGCACGCGCATAGTCGCCCCTTTTGATCAGATGCTTCCTGAATGACCAACTTGTGTAGGTCGTCAACTCCACCTTTACCCCGTTCGTCGTATCAAGGAAGTCTACCCCCTTCGTACGATAGACGAAACGCGGACCGTATAGCCTGCCGACTTCTTTCGCAACCGCCTTGTGCACGGCAAAACCAATATACGATCTCGCAGCCCTCCATCGCTTATTATCGATATGGTCATTATACTTTGCGATCTGGTCCGGCCTGAGATTTTGCTTGACGATATCCTGCCATGTTCCTTTGAGTACAGCATCCACCGCCTTGCGAATAAGGTTAGCCGATTCCTTTCGCTTCGCACGAGAATCTGAGGTATCTGCCCCTTTCAAGGTAAGATGAACGACGGTGAGCGCGATACTTATGTACTCCATGGCTTTGGAGCACTGCGCTCCCACTGCCTGGCAGAACATGGTGTCAGCCTGGTCTTCGATGAGCGCCCAAGCAGCCGTCTCGTAAAAGGCCGGATCGTTGAGCCACTGATCTGGATCTAAACCCGCACGCTTCATTGCCGCACGAATCGAGGCTTCATATTGAATCGCCCACTTCTGCTCAGCTCTCAGTTGATTAAATCGCTCGCACTCTCGTGCGTTGCTACTTTTGCAGGGGTTAGTCGGTGACGACAGAACCCCGCCTCCTGCAGCAGCAGTGGGCGTTCCGGCGATAATTAGTTTCCAGAGCGCATAGTTGTATTGGTCATCGACGTCCGGTCTGTAGAGCATGCTGAACTTCTCTCGTTGCTCAGCGGTGGCGGACCAGAAGCCATCAGGAGCGTCCCGTCCCGCGCCCGGACCTTCAGACAGAACATCGATTCTCATCGCTTCGTCTGTCGAGAACCCTGGATTCCATTCGATGTGTCGAAGCCAGCTCGGGTCAACCATGGCAGCGGCGCAGTTTCCGTACGTGTCACATGCAATAGCTCCGCCGCCGAAGTCGCCCCTGGACGGGCAGCTGCCGACACACAGTGCGCTTCCTTCCCCTCCGTAGACAATGCCGTGTCGGCCATACACGTCGGCGGCTGATTGGTAGCCGATGTCTGGTGTGTAGTGCCCGCTCCCGGTGCTGACGGTGTTGTGGCCGGTGGGGTCGGTGCCGGTGAGGGGTGAGGCGTTGGCGTAGGTGTAGCGGTTGGCCTGGATCGAGGGGTTGGGGTTCAGGGTCATGGTGTCGCGGCTGGTGAAGGTGCCGGTTCCGGGCTGGTACCAGCGGGCGTGCATGTTGACCTTGCCGGTGTCGGGGTCGGTGTATTCGCCCTGGTAGCCGAGGTTGGTTTTGGTTCCGGTCTGGGCGGTGACGGCGCCGAACGGGTCGTAGGCGGTGGAGGTCTGCAGGGTGGTGGTGTAGGTGGCCACCAGGTCGCCGTGCAGGTCGGTGAACGCCGCCACCGCGCCGGTGCCTTCCTTGAGGCCGAGCAGGCCGCCGCCGGCGTCGCGGGCATAGCGGGCCTGGACGGCGCCGCTGCTGTCGGTGATGGCGGCCAGGTCGTTGCCGAGCCCTGCGTAGGCGAAGGTCTGCTTGGTGGTGCCGTGGATCCGGCTGGTGAGGCGGTCGAGGGCGTCGTAGGCGTAGACGCTGTCGCCGTCTGCGATGAGCCGGTCGAAGGCGTCGAAGGTGTAGTCGGTGGTCGTGCCGGCCTTGGTCTCGGTG
>NZ_JBDPMJ010000071.1:0-4942 GCF_039880665.1 Nonomuraea sp. B5E05 | reverse complement strand
TCATCCGCCTGGATGCCTGGTGGACCGGCACTCCTATCCGCGGCACCCGCAACTCTCACCTGGAGCGACTCGGAGCCAGCCTTGGCCTGGCGGCATGAACCCAACCCAATCGGCCAACAGAGTCGTTCACTGCCGAGAAGCTGACCGCACCCCAGACCATGCTCTCCGCAGACACAGACATGGGCCTCATCATCCGGCCCCAAGGCGCGTTTCCGAAGCGCGTCGTTACAACTCGCGCGGTGTCCGGCGGCGCCGCGGCCGCGGCTGGCTGGTGGGGTGTGCCGGCTGGGTGGCTGCCAGGCTGGTCAGGAGCTTGAGCCGCTCTTCGGAGGTGCTGCCCGGTTCCGCGGTGTAGATGGTGAGGTCGTACACTGTCCGGCTGGAGATGGGCAGGTCAAGAGACTGGTAGGTCAGCTCCAGGTCGCCGACCTGCGGGTGCCACAGCCGCTTGCCGCCGGCGTGTCGGATGCGCACGTCGTGGGCGGCCCACTGGCCGCGAAACGCGGTGCTGAGCGTGGACAGCTCGCCGACGAGGTCGCGTAGCGCCCGGTCGTGGGGCTCGCGTCCGGCCTCGGCGCGCAGCAGCGCGGCGCTGACGGCGGTGGCCGCGTCCCAGTCGACGAAGAACCGCTGGGAGCCCGGGTCGAGGAAGATGTAGCGGGCGAGGTTGGCGCGGCCGTGACGTGTGGTGGCAGGGCTGTCGAAGACCGGCGCGAGCAGGGCCCGAGCCAGCGCATTGTGGGCGACGATGTCCTGGCGGCCGTTGCGTACGAACGCCGCCGATATCGTCATGGAGTCCAGCAGCCACTGGACGCGCGGCGGGACCTGGACGTCCTTGCGGCGCGAAGGCGCGCGGCGGGCGGGCCGGGCGGCCCGGGCCAGGTCGAACAAGTAGGTGCGTTCGTCCTGGTCCAGGCAAAGGGCCTGGGCGACCGCGTCGAGTACCTCTTCCGATACGCCGCTGATGTGGCCCTTCTCCAGCCGGGTGTACCACTCGGTGCTCACACCGGCCAGCACCGCGACCTCCTCGCGGCGCAGCCCGGGGACCCGGCGCCGACCGCCGGTGGGCAGCCCGACCTGCTCCGGAGTGAGCTTCGCGCGCCGGATGGTGAGGAAATCCCGGATCTGGTCGCGGTTGTCGGACCGGTCGTCCATGCTCCCACGGTAACCGCAGGGTTCGCGCAGGCGCCGACGGTAAGGGGGTTGAGCTTATCCCCCTATAAATGCGCTCTGTCTCGCGCCCGGCCAGGTGGGTTTCCTGGGATCAGCGAATCGAACGCGACCTGCGACACGGAGATGGACCCTGTCCGACCAGCTTTTGTAGTGGTGATCGGGCCGCCCATCACCGTCGACGCCCTCCTGTGATGCACCACCAGGACCTCCAGCACCCGGGAGTGACCATGACGGGCAAGACCGTACTGATCACCGGCGCGACCAGCGGCATCGGCGCGCCCACACCGCACGGCTGCTCCTCGACCGCGGCCACCGCGTGGCCGTCACCGGCCGCGACGAGACCAAACTCAAGTCCTTCCTCGACGAGACCGGCCACTCCGACCGCCTGCTCGGCATCATCGCCGACTGGCCGGCCACCCAGGCCGCCGTGACCTAGACCGTGGCACACTTCGGCGCCCTGCACGCCGCGGTGGCCAACGCCGGCTTCGTCCCGGCCGACCACCCGCGCACCATCGCCGACGGCGACCCGGAACTGTGGGCGCCCATGGTCCTCACCATCGTCCTCGGCCCCGCCCTGCTGGCCAACGCCGCCCTGCCTCACCTAGAAGACCACGGGCGGGCGGCTGGTGCTCATCGGCAGCGTCGCCGGCCTGAAGAACAGCCCCGCCAACCTCTACTCCGCCACCAAGTGGGCCGTCACCGGCATGGCCGAGAACCTGCGGATGTACGCCACCAGCCGCGGCGTCGGCGTCACGCTCGTCAACCCCGGCATGACCGACACCGCCTTTGGCCGGCCGGCGTCCCACCCTTCGCCCTGTCCCCCGAGCCCGTCGCCAAGGCCATCTGCTTCGCCGTCGGCCAGCCGGCCGACGTCGACCTCAACACCCTGACCATCCGGCCGGTCGGCCAGCCCGTCTGAGCCAGATCTGACCCCCTGTGGCGTCGCAGCCGGTCGTGAGCCGTGGTGTTCCTATCGGAAGCGAGACAGCCACCCCGGCAGGCGGCCAGAGATCTCCTGGTCACGTCTGCGGATAGTCCGGCTCCCTTTCCACCGCATGAATCACCCCTGCAAAGGAGAAAGTCCATGAAACGCATCACCAAACGCGCGGCCCTGGCCACTCTGGCGTCCGTCGCGATGACGGCCTCACTTGCCGTCGCCCTCCCGACGGCGGCGTACGCGATCAATGAGGTCCCGTGCGCCGGCCGGACCGACCTCGTACGCGCCACAATCCACGCAAGCGGCGACTCGTCAGCCAACTACTGTTACGCCAACGCCGGGACGGAAATGTACGTCCAGGATGTCTGGTGGGTCACCGTGATCTCGACCGGTAACAACCGCGTCCAGTGGTACGGGGACGGAAGATGGCAGCCGGCTCAGCCGATCCCGAAGTGGACCGTGTTCACCTGGCCGAACCATCCCGGTGGGGTCCGCATCCAGGGGATCAGGATCCTCTGAACTGCCGGCGATATCGGGGCGGCGGTCCTGCCCGATCGCCGCTCCGGACGGCAAGGCCCCGGGGCACAGCCCCGGGAAAGCCGGGCCCCCACATTGAGGTCGCGAGCTCGCGTCACCGCCACTGACATTCTCGGAAGTCAGTGCGGGGTGCCGTCTGCCGCCCCCTCAGAGGGCATCGTCGATGCGGGCAAGGAGCGCTTCGGCGGCGGCCGCCCACTCCCGGCGGTGCCGTGCCTGGCGCTCGCCGTCCTGGCCCCGCTCGGCAGCTTCGATGGTTATCTTGGGTAGTCGAGCGAAATAGCTGGTCAGCCGCTTAAATGCCTGTCAGGCACGTTAGGCACGTAGGTTGGCCCATGGCTGTCGCGCGTCCGCCCCACAGCTCGGCGAGCGCGGTGCCGATCTCAGCGTCGGCGACCTCGGCGAGTGGCCGGTCGCGGCCGAGCAGTGCAGTCACGCGGTCGATAGCCGAGGCGTAGGCGCGGTGGGGGTGTTGGGGTTGGCCGTGCGCGCCATGGCGAGGAAGGCATCGGCGGCCGCGGCGAGTGTGACGTGCCCCCGCGCAGGGCAGCGATCTTCGGCGCCGTGCTCATGCCGACCGTAGATGCGACCCAGCAGATCTAGCGAAGTAGTACTAGGCGCTTACGCGACCCACCTTCTTGGCGGAGGCGTCCGGTGCGGTGGTCAGGCGGTGCTTGCGCTTGGGCAGGCCGAAGGTCGGGTGTGAGGTCGCCCACAGCGCCATCGTGAGGATGCCCGACTTGACCCGCGCGGCCTTGAAGCCACCCTTGTACGTCGGCTTTGCCTGTCCTTCGTCGTCGATCGTCTGCAGGATTCCGTCTCGCCGCCCGAGGCTGATGTGGTTGTAGGTGTAGACCAGCTTGGTGTGGAGGATCTTGCGGCCGGTCAGGCGTCCCACGATCGCCTCGATGGCCTGCCGGCTGGTGTAGCCGGCCGATGCGCAGGACATCGGCAGCGGCCGGCCGTTGTCCGCGACGGCGTGGACGCTGTCGCCGATGGCGTAGACGTTCGGGTGCGAGACCGACCGCATGGTGCGATCGACGACGATCTGACCGTTCTCGGTGACCTCAAGCCCGCCGTCGGCTGCGATGGGGTTGACCGCGAACCCGGCCGTCCACACGGTCGCGTCGGAGTCCAGGGTGGTGCCGTCGGCGCACAGCACCCGCGTCGCTTCGACGGCTTCGACGCTGGTGTGCTCCAGGACGGTGACGCCCAGCCGGTCACAGGCCCGGCGCAGGTGACTGCGGGCTCCCGGGGAGAGCCGGGCGCCCAACTGCTTGCGGGCGATGAGCGCCACCGACAGGCCCGGTCGGGACTCGGCGATCTCGGTGGCGGTCTCGATGCCGGTCAACCCGTCGCCGACGACCACCACACTCCCGCCTTCACCCCGCCTGCCCAGGCTGTCCAGGCGCTCGCACAGGCGCAGCGCCGAGGGCCGGGCGGCGACGTCGAAGGCGTGCTCGATCGCGCCGGGGACCTTCTGGACGTCACCATGGCTGCCGAGCGCGTAGACAAGCGTGTCGTAGCCGAGTTCGCCGCCGCCGTCGGCGTCAGCCACGGCGACGACCTGGCGCTCTGGGTCGACGGCGGTGACCCGGGCCAGGCGCAGCCGTATCCCCCTACCCGCGAAGACGTCGGCGAGCTTGGGAGCCTCGATCTCCTGACCGGCCACCAGCTGGGGCATCCGCATGCGCTGGACGAAGTCCGGCACAGCGTTGACCACGGTGATCTCGGTGTCCGCCGGGGACAGCCGGCGGGCCAGGATCCCGGCCGCGTAGGCCCCGGCATAGCCGGCGCCGAGGACGACGATGCGGTGCTTCATGTGGTGCTTCATGTGGTGCTCCTGTCGGTTCGCTTGCTTGTGATGAGTTGACTCGGCCCTCGGTCACCGATTTTCTTGATCGAGGTTGCCGTGAGCCTGCGCGGAGAGGTCCTGCCAGTCGGCCCAGGTCTTGAGCCGGTCGGCGTAGGCCTGCTGGAGCATCGGGTAAAAGCCCTGCCCGAAGAGCACCCGCAGGGGCGGCTCGTCGGAGTCGACGAGCTTGAGGAGTGCCCGTGCCGCGGCGGCCGGGTCGCCCGCGGGCTGCTTGCCCGCGAACCCCGCCAGCCGCTGGCGGAGGCCGTCGTAGATCGGGTCGGGCTCGGCCAGGTGGCCGTTGGCGAGGGGGTCGGGGTTCTTGCCGTCCCTGGTGGCGAAGCCGCCGGGCTCGATGATGGTCACCTTGATGCCGAACTCGGCGACCTCCTGGGCGAGGGATTCGTTCACCGCTTCCAGGGCCCACTTGGAGGCGCTGT
>NZ_JBDPMJ010000070.1:2500-4956 GCF_039880665.1 Nonomuraea sp. B5E05 | reverse complement strand
GTATGCTTTGTGGTCAAGTCCTCGGCCTATTAGTACCGGTCAGCTCCACACGTTACCGTGCTTCCACACCCGGCCTATCAACCCGGTCGTCTACCGGGAGCCTTACCCCCAAACGGGGTGGGAGACCTCATCTCAAGGCGAGCTTCCCGCTTAGATGCTTTCAGCGGTTATCCCTTCCGAACGTAGCCAACCAGCCGTGCACCTGGCGGTACAACTGGCACACCAGAGGTTCGTCCGTCCCGGTCCTCTCGTACTAGGGACAGCCCCTTTCAAGTCTCCTGCGCGCGCAGCGGATAGGGACCGAACTGTCTCGCGACGTTCTAAACCCAGCTCGCGTACCGCTTTAATGGGCGAACAGCCCAACCCTTGGGACCTACTCCAGCCCCAGGATGCGACGAGCCGACATCGAGGTGCCAAACCATCCCGTCGATATGGACTCTTGGGGAAGATCAGCCTGTTATCCCCGGGGTACCTTTTAGCCGTTGAGCGACACCGCTTCCACACGCCGATGCCGGATCACTAGTCCCAGCTTTCGCTCCTGCTCGACCCGTCAGTCTCACAGTCAAGCTCCCTTGTGCACTTACACTCAACACCTGATTGCCAACCAGGCTGAGGGAACCTTTGGGCGCCTCCGTTACCCTTTAGGAGGCAACCGCCCCAGTTAAACTACCCACCAGACACTGTCCCCGATCCGGATCACGGACCAGAGTTAGACGTTCAAAACGACCAGAGTGGTATTTCACCAATGACTCCACCCGAACTAGCGTCCGAGCTTCCCAGTCTCCCACCTATCCTACACAAGACGCTCCAAACGCCAATGTCAAGCTGTAGTGAAGGTCCCGGGGTCTTTCCGTCCTGCTGCGCGTAACGAGCATCTTTACTCGTAGTGCAATTTCGCCGGGTCTGTGGTTGAGACAGCGGGGAAGTCGTTACGCCATTCGTGCAGGTCGGAACTTACCCGACAAGGAATTTCGCTACCTTAGGATGGTTATAGTTACCACCGCCGTTTACCGGCGCTTAAGTTCTCACCTTCGCCAGGTCTCCCTGACTAAGCGGTCCCCTTAACGTTCCGGCACCGGGCAGGCGTCAGTCCGTATACATCGTCTTACGACTTCGCACGGACCTGTGTTTTTAGTAAACAGTCGCTTCCCCCTGGCCACTGCGACCCCCACCAGCTCACAGAGCTAGCCCGATCACCAGCAGAGGTCCCCCTTCTCCCGAAGTTACGGGGGCAATTTGCCGAGTTCCTTAACCACAGTTCACCCGATCGCCTTAGTATTCTCTACCTGACCACCTGAGTCGGTTTAGGGTACGGGCCGCCACAACACTCACTAGAGGCTTTTCTCGGCAGCATAGGATCATCCACTTCACCACAATCGGCTCGGCATCACACCTCAGGCAAAAAGAACGCGGATTTACCTACGTCCCGCCCTACATGCTTACCCCAGGACAACCATCGCCTGGGCTGGACTACCTTCCTGCGTCACCCCATCGCTTACCTACTACCCAATCAGGCCGAGCGTTCGGTCTAACATCCCCTCCGAAGAGGCAACTGACTTAAGGACTCTTAGTATCAAGGGGTTCAGTATGGGCGCATTGAAGCGGGTACGGGAATATCAACCCGTTGTCCATCGACTACGCCTGTCGGCCTCGCCTTAGGTCCCGACTTACCCTGGGCGGATTAACCTGGCCCAGGAACCCTTGGTCATCCGGCGCGAGGGTTTCTCACCCTCGATTCGCTACTCATGCCTGCATTCTCACTCGCACAGCCTCCACAACTAGATCACTCTGCTGCTTCGCCGGCTGCACGACGCTCCCCTACCCACCCACCACCCCAAAAGATGATGAGTGCCACGACTTCGGCGGTGTGCTTGAGCCCCGCTACATTGTCGGCGCGGAATCACTTGACCAGTGAGCTATTACGCACTCTTTCAAGGATGGCTGCTTCTAAGCCAACCTCCTGGTTGTCTCTGCGACTCCACATCCTTTCCCACTTAGCACACGCTTAGGGGCCTTAGTCGGTGATCTGGGCTGTTTCCCTCTCGACTACGAACCTTATCGCCCGCAGTCTCACTGCCACGCTCTCACTTACCGGCATTCGGAGTTTGGCTGACGTCAGTAACCTTGTCGGGCCCATCAGCCATCCAGTGCTCTACCTCCGGCAAGAAACACGCAACGCTGCACCTAAATGCATTTCGGGGAGAACCAGCTATCACGGAGTTTGATTGGCCTTTCACCCCTACACACAGATCATCCCCCAGGTTTTCAACCCTGGTGGGTTCGGTCCTCCACCCAGTCTTACCTGAGCTTCAACCTGCCCATGCGTAGATCACTCCGCTTCGGGTCTACAGCATGCGACTCAAACGCCCTCTTCAGACTCGCTTTCGCTACGGCTCCCCCACACGGGTTAACCTCGCCACACACCATAACTCGCAGGCTCATTCTTCAAAAGGCAC